>NZ_JBEXLC010000004.1:139925-176345 GCF_040609795.1 Nocardia sp. NPDC004604 | reverse complement strand
GCCGGATACGACTGGGACAGCAACCGTCCGCAGCTGACCGGCGATCGGGCCGAGCGCAGCCTCCCCGCGAAACTGACCGGTCGCCGGCCCCTCAGCGTCGGGGCCACGACCGAGCTCGACCCGTACGCACCGGATCCGGCGCGCACCCGCAGGTTCGGCACGACCCTGTACTACGGTCGGCATTTCGGCGATTTCGGACAGGTGCGCGGGCAGCTCGGCGACATCATGCGCGGCTGGCCCGCGGCCAAGATCGCCCGGGCCCAGGCCGAGGTGGCCGAACTCGCCCATGAGGCGACCAGATCGCATCGTGGTGACCTCGGGTTGGCGCGCGGCGGCGTCCATGTCTCGGGGCAGGTGCGCGGCGAGCCGGGGCAGCAGCGGCTGGTGGTCAAGGTCGAAACCGACGGCGACGGACGACAAGTCGGCCTTCGGCGCTACACCCTGGAGGAATCCGACGGCAGCAGCCAGCGGGCTTTGCCAGCGGTGCCGTCCGGTGCGATCGCCGCGGGTGGTGCGGCGGCGGCGCTCGCTGGTTCAGCCGTGAACAATTGTGTGCCGGTGTCGCTGGGGCAGGTCAATGCGGATCAGCGGCGCGAGGACGGTGGCGGTGTCGTCGATGTGCCCGATCATCCGGCAGACGATCCGGCGGGTATGCCGCTGCGGGAGGTGCAGCCGCATCTGCGGGGAGCCGAACTGGAAGGCTTTGCCACCGACGCGGATTCGACCGGGCACGGGCGCATCGCCGAGGGGCTGATACACGCCGAGGGTGCTGGCGAGGGTGCGACGGCCTGGGTGCTCGATCAGCGCACGACGGTGGACGAGCACGGTGTCGGCGCGCATGCGTACGCGGTGACCTATGTCCGCGATAACGGGGACGGCACTTACCTTTTCAAGGTCGACGGTGTCGAGGTCACCTATACCGGACTCGACGCCGGTGGCCGGGAATGGTTCGTCACGGCCGATGGCGATCGGGTATCGCTGGCCGAGTTGACCAATGGCTCACGCGAGGAAACCGCGGCGACCTGGGCCGCGGTGTGGCGCGACGGACATGTTGTCGAGAATGTCGGCGACCGTACCGCGGCGGCGCCGGAGGGGAATCTGCGCGTCGGCGCATCGGATGAACACAGTGCCGGGCGCGGTCCCGAGGAACCGACCGCCCACAGTCCGCCCGTGGCATCGGGCGAGCACGCTTCGACCGGAGAAGCGCAGTCGCCGCCCCCGCGACGCGCCGAAATCCAACAGTCGCGCAATGACTTCCGGGATGTGTTCACCGCCGAGTCGCGTGCGCGCAACGAGGCGACCCGCCTGCAGGCCGAGGCCGACCTGGCCCGCACCGCCGGTGACCAGCAGCGGGCGCAAGAATTGCAGGACCGGGCGCGCGAGCAGCAAGAGCACGCCGATCAACTGCACAGCCGGGCGAATAGCCTGCGGGTCAGGGGTATTCGGCTGGAGCTGACCGAGCTGGCCGAAGCACGCGAGGCGGTGCAGGAGCACCTCCGGCAACTGGAGAACCAGTTGACCGATGCGCTCGGCGGTGCGGACGAGGTCCGCGAGTTCCAGCGCGATGTCGAACAACTCGATCTGCTCGACGGTGCGATCCAGGATCGGGACCGGTCGGCCGCGGCTCAGCAACAGGTTCGGGATTTCCTTCGGGTCGCCGAGGAGCAGCGCGATATAGGTCGCGAGGCGGTGCGGGAACTGGACAGTGGCCTGCGCGAGCTCGAATCCGGGCAGCCGGGGACCGAGGTCGTTCCCGCCGACCAGAAGCATGTGCAGAGCGCCGAAAAAGCTCTCGTGCGTGCACAATTCGAACTAGATCGACTCGATGAAGCGCACGCCGATCTGACCCGCCGCCAACAGGAGCTACTCGATCGCCATCCGGCGTTGGTCGAGGCCGTCGACAATGCGACGGATGCGCGCGAGCGGCTCGCCGATCGATTCGGGGTGGCCGATCCGGCGCAGTTGCGCCCCAGCTATCGCGAAGCGTCGCCGAGTAGTCCACCGGCGTTCGTCGCGCTGCGCGACACACTCGCCGAGGTGGACCGGGCGGGTGCCGAACTGACACGATTCGCCGAACAGCGCGCAAACCTGCTCGCCCTCAATGCCCTCGAGTTGCTGCCGATTTCGGATCGCGTCGGGGTGGTGCCCGCGACACGGCCGTCGACCCTGTTTCCGTACGAGCGCATTGTCGTGCTCGGCACGGGCACCTCGCCCGCCGAGTACCGGCAGGCGTTGCAGCGGGCATTGCGGCCGGGTACGGATCTGAATCTGGTACTCGGACTGGCGAAGTCGGAGACACTGCCACTGGATGTGCAGTTCATTCGGGTCGTTGTCGACGAGCACGGACGATTCCAGGAGGTCCAGCGGCTGCCCTCGACGGATGCGGGTGCGGTCGAGAAGTCCGGCAGCAAGGCCAGGTATCCGGCGAAGTGGACCGATCCGCAGCCGCCGTTCCTGTTCAAGGTGTCGATGATCCCGGTATTCGACGAAATCATGGCGCCCTTCCACGATTTCGCGCCGGGAGAATATCCGGAATTCATATTTCCGGAGAACCTGCCGTTCTCGAAGACCGTATTCTCCGTCCCGGAAGGCGTGGACGCGTGGCAGTCCCCGGTGGGTATGGATCTGTTCCACGTGCGGATTCTGAGCCTGGGCATTCTCGACCGGATTCCGACCCATCCGTGGGTGCACAACCTCATCCAGAATCGGCCCTGGATCGGCCGCGCCATATTGAGCGCCACCAAGTGGTTGCCCGCCAATACCGCACACGGCAAATCGGTACAGGTGCCATTGTCGGCCGATTTCGTGCGGCGGCATCCGCGCATCGCGTTCGCGCTGGACGGTGTCGCGAAGTGGATTCCGGCGGTGCGCGGCGGGCGCTGGATCCATCTTGTTCCGGTGATCCGGGGCACCCGCACGCACGCCTGGTTCGATGACGCGCAACCCGATCCGCAGCCGCTACACCGCCGTGAGATCGCGACCCCGCCGCCCAGCACGGCCTCCGGCCATCTCGACGGCAGCGTGCAGCGTCCCTATACCGGCGAAAGTGTGGATATCGCCGAGTCGCTGCGGGAACGCTGGCGGGCGAATGAGCAGGCGCGCGAACGGATTCAGGAATGGACCGAGGGCGAGTACGACCGGTTCGAACGCAATCGGGTGGACGAGCACGACAGCCTTGTGCATCGGATCGCCGAGCAGGCCGCCCAACATCCCGATCGCTATTCCGGCGGTGATCCGAAGCGTTGGGTGCGCGGCAAGGGCAAGGAATGGGTGCGGGATCCGGATGGTGCACTGCTGCCGCGGCATTCCGATGGTTCGACCTGGTTGCGTGATGCCGGCGGCAATGTGCGGCCGGAGCCGGAGATCGTCGCGAATCTGCGAACGGTTCGCGACCATTTGATGCGGAATTCGGAGTTGAACCGGATTGCCGACGTTGCCGAAATGTGGAACCGGCTGATCAACGGGAAACCGCTGCGGGAGGACATAATCGGGCTAGAGGCGGCACTGGCCGAAGGCCAGCACCTCGCCGGCCATCCCGAGGCCACCTCCGAGCAGGCGCATCAGGTGGCGAAGAAGGCCGGATACGACTGGGACGCCAACCGCCCGCAGCTGACCGGCGATCGCGCCGAACGCAGCCTGTGGGGCAAGCTGACCGGCCGCCGCTCGCTCACCGTCGGCTTCACTCCCGAACTGAATCCGCACGCGGCCGACGCCGGGCTGACCCGCCGCTTCGGCACCACCCTGTACTACGGCCGCCAAGGCCACTCCCACATCACCGGGCAACTCCGCGAAATCATGCACGGCTGGCCGGAGGGCAAGATCGCCGAGGCGCAAACGGAGGTCCGGCGACTCACCAAGCAGGCCACCCGATCCCACACCGGTGACCATGGTTTGGCACGCGGCGGCGTCCACGTCTCCGCGAAGGTCACCGGCGACCCCGGCCACCAAACCCTCGACGTCACCGTCGAAAGCAATGGCGACGGCCAGCTCCCGACCATCCACTACACCCTCGACCAGGGCGACACCGCCATCGAGCCGGGTCCCGGCGGCAAGCGCCCCGTCCTGCCGGAGCCGCCCAAGGGTCCGCTGCCGGAGTCGCCCGGTCCGACTGCGGAACTGCCGGGGTCGCCCTCGGTTCCGGAGTTGCCCGAGTCGTCGTCGGCCGCACAGGCTTCCGAAGCGGCCGGCGCACGGACCGGGGAACGCCCATCCGTACCCGAGTCTCCGGTCGTACCGGAGGAATCCGGTTCCGCGGGTACACCGGGCCATTCGGCGGTGGCGCAGCATCCTGGTACGGCTGGGTCCGGCTCTCCCACAACGCGGACGTCATCGGGCTGGACGCAGGGCGCGACCCGCGAGCATTTGCCCACGAGCGCGACCGTGGCTACCCGGCTCGTCGATTACGGCCGCGAAATCGCCACCGCGGCAGGCGAAACCGCGGCCACGCTGGATCAGGTCTGTGAGCCGTTGCGTCAACTCGGGATACCCGATCCCGAGCGGCTGACACCAGCGCAGATGACCGATGCCGCGCTGCAGGAGCGGTACCGTCGCATTGCGGTCGCCGACGCCGCCGCGAACCGCAACCCGACCACACCCGAGGAGATGGTCGAGTACTTCACCGAACGCGATCGCACCCAGCAGCAGGTCACCGCGGCGCGGACGCTGTCGGCGGAGCTCGACCGGCGCATGCCCGCACATGCGCGCGCCCTCGAGCACGAAGCACGGGTTCGGGACGAGGCAGCGACCGTCGCCGCACGTGACGTCCTCGATGTCGTGGGTGGGGATCGCCACGGTGACGCCGTTGCAGTGGTCTATGGCAATCCCACCCGGATAGTGGTGGCCTCGCCGTCCGCCGCACCGGATCACATTGTCGGTGCCGATCTGCGCCGCGCCTGGGCCGCACAGGGTGTCGACGTGCAGTTCGAGCAGGTCACGGTCGACGAATCCGGCCGCGTCTCCGTCACCGATCTGAACGCGCCGCAGGCAGCGCAGCCCGCGGTGAACAACTGCGTTCCGGAGTCGCTGGGACAGGTCAATGCCGACCAGCGCGGCCCCGTGGTGAGCGTGCCCGATCCACAGCCGGGCAATCTCAGCGGACGGTCGATCGATGAGATCCGCCCGCATCTGAACGGGGCGCAGCTCGAGGGCTTCCGCACCGATGCCGCGGCCACCGGACACGGGCGCATCGCCGAAGGTCTGATCCATGCCGAGGGCGCCGGTCCCGGTGCCACGGCGTGGGTGGTCGAGCAGCGTGCCACCGTCGACGAGCACGGCGTCGGCGCGCATGCCTACACACTGACCTACGTGCGCGACAATGGCGACGGCACATGGACTTTCACTCTCGACGGCGTCGAGGTCACCTACCACGGCCTGGACGCACAGGGCCGGGAATCGTTCACCGGTCGCGATGGCCGCCGGGTATCGCTGCCGGAGCTGGCCGGTGGTTCCCGAGCCGAAGTCGTCGACACCTGGGCCGCGGTCTGGCGTGACGGACAGGTTGTCGAAAATGTCGGCGACCGGACCGCGGCACCGCCCGACGGCGGCCTAAGGGTCGGCCAGACCACGCCCGGTGCGGAATCCGGTCGCAGCCCCGACCGTCCAGCGGCACACGATCCTCCGGAAGCACCAGATAACGAATCGGGACGCCGCTCGGAGTTGGTCGTGCATGCCCCGGGCGAGGCCGCACCCGATGCCGCCGCGCGGGTGGAAGCCGCGGCTGGATCATGGGATTGGCTCGGCGAGCAGCTGCCCGATTGGCCCGCCGACAAGATCGATGACGCGGGGCTCGAGCTCGCCGACCTCGTCGAGCGGGAGTTGGCGCATCCGGACGGCGAAGTGCGCATCGTGCTGGCGCAGACCGGCGTCCCCGGTGATCGCAAGCTGCACGCGACGGTCGGCGATGCCAGCTTTACACTGACCGAATCCAACCGTATGCCGCACTGGCTCGCAGATGCGGTCGAACCGATACGTCATGTGCGCGTGCATGTTCCGGGTGAGGTCGCGATCGCGGTGGACTCGCGCAAGATCCCGCAACTCGCTAGGGCGCTGGCCGCATTCCACCCCCTCGGTTCGCCTCCCGAAGTGGCGCAGGACAATATCGATCACGGCCTGCGCCATCGCGCCCGGATCAATCGCGGGCGGCTGCACGGCTTCCGGACCAATGTCGAGGGTGAGTACATCGAGTGCCGGTTCGGCGATGAAGCGGTCGAACTCACCGTCTATCCGCTGTGGGATCAGGATTTCCGAACCGGTTGGCGCGAGCTGGCGCAGACCGGGCAGCAGGGCCGGACGGTGCCGATCGAGCGATTCGCCGAGGTAATCGTCGCGGACCTGCGCGACCGTCACACCAATTGGTCTGAGACGCAACCGGATACGCCGACCATCGATGAAGCATCGCAGTGGCCGGGTGCCGCGCAGACCGAGTCGAGCGCCGAGCTGACCGATGCCTTGACCCGAACCGCGACGGACAGCCCGACGGTGCGGCGCTCGCTGCTCGGGGAACCCGGCAACCGAACCGAGCGGGTGGAGGTGACCGATCAGAGCCGCGATCTGCCTGTGCGCGACGATCCGGATGCGCCGACCGAGTCCCGCGCCACCGAACTGCTCGACGAGAAGTCCGGAGCCTGGGGCTTCCGTTTGCACAGCGATGGGACGAGAACGAGGTGGTTCGAACTCTTCGAATCGGCCGGATCCCATGATGCGCAGCCACGTCCCGAGCCGATCGTGGACCTGACCCTGCCGCGCGGTGCCGTCGAAGAGGGGGTGGGCGATGCGCGTCGTGCCGTCGTCGACGTACTCACCGATTGGCCGGAGGGAAAGCGCGAGGATGTGCGGCTCCTGGTTTCCGAGCTGGCCACCAATGTGGCCAGATATGCGCCGGAAGGCGGTGCGCACCTGCGAATTTGGCTGGATGACACGAATCTGAGGGGGGCCGTCGACGATGCCAGCCGCGGGCTGCCGAAGCGGCAACAGGAGAGCGAGTTCGACACCTTCGACGTCGACGCATTGGAGATCGATCTGGATGCGTGGGAATCGGGTGCGCTGGAGATCGGCACGCACGGTCGCGGCCTCGGGTTGCTCGACGAAACGGCTGCGGTATGGGGCGTCGATCTGCACCGAGCGGGCGGAAAGAGTGTGTGGTTCGAGGTCGAGAAGCCGCCGTCCAGTGGCTCGGACGCCGACGCCGTCGCGACCGCCGACCCGGCTGCGGCTGACCGGGTTCCGACTGACCCCTCTCCTGCCGACCTGGCTGCTGCCGACCCCGCTACTGCCGACCCGGCTACTGCCGAACCGGTTGCGACTGACGCGCTTGCCGAAGATCCGAATCTCGCACAGCTCAGGTTCCTTCGCGACGATATGGCGCAGTGGCTCGAGGTGGAACCAGCCGAGCTCGGGGCGGATTCGCCGCGACTGGAGCAGCTGCGTGCCGAGCGCGACGGTCTCCGCGCGGAGGTGGCCGATCAGACAGGTATACGTGCCGAGCTGGATTCACCACTGGTGAGCCAGATCCTGGCCGCACAGCGGGACATCCTGAACGCACAGGACCAGCCGCTACCGGTCACCGAACAGCGGGTCGAACTCCTCCAGCGGCTGCAGGATGTCCACGCGCTGGTCAACACCGCTGACTCGTACAACCGCGCGCTCGCCGGGCTGCCCGAGCCGGAATCCACCGGACCGCAGGCGGAGTACCCGGCTGGCCGGTCGGACAACCCGGATGGGCCGCAGGGGCATAACCCGGCCCATGCCCATCCGACCAGCCGCCCCGCGGAGGCGACAGAGCTGGAACGGGTACGCTCGAGCCGAGACAAGTACGACGTCGCACCCCCGGACGAGGGACTCGTCCACACCCCGAGCGACGCAACTACCGTCACCCCACTCACCGCCGATGCCAACGGACTGCTGTGCGGCCCGGACGGACTGCCGTACAACAGCAATCCGAACCTCGACTACTTCCTACTCGGCGCGACACCCGGCGACATCCGCACCTCCAAGGACCTCACCCACCCCGACCTTTACAACTCCTTCGAAAACCCGGACGACGGTCCCGCCGGATACGGGGTCTGGCGGGTTGTCGCCGGCCAACCCACCTATATAGCGCCGTTCAGCCTGACCTTCCTCGACACCGCACACGAATTGAAATTCACGGCCCAGGTGCGGGCCGAACTGACCTCGCAGGGTGTGGATCTCACATCGGTCAACTTCGAATCCCCACACCAGGGCCAGTTGTGGAAGCTTGCGCCGACCGTGCCGGAGGCCGAGCAAATACTCGCACTCGGCGGTTCGGACGCACCGGGGTTGCTCGCCGGTTTCGGCGATAACCACTGGGTGGGTGTGGACGGCAAACAGGCCGCGACCGACCGCCTATCCATCTCTCTGACACTCAACCCGATCCGTTGCGAGTCCGGCCGCGCGACTCTGGTGCTCGCCAGGAAGAACCAGGTGACCACGGCGGAATACACCGCGATCGACTTCGGACCCGATGCCATCCGAACCGCCGCCGCCCTACTCGAATTGCACAGCAGGGCGGTAGCACCGTGGCTGGCCGAGTCCGGAGTCACCGTCCTCGGCTCACCGGGTGGGTACCACGAGCTCACCGTGACCGATGCCGAAACCGTGCGCGACCGGGTAACCCGGGAGTTACGCGAATTGCAGTGGGGCAGTTCGGATCAGCGGAATGCCGTGGCGGTCGCGGCAGCCGACTCGGCGGCCGTCGCCTTGGCTCTCGGCCATGATCCCGTTCGCATCGAGTTACAGGCGATTCCGGGTTCGAAACTTCTACTGACGCAGGTCATCGACAGGAATCCCGAGCATCGTCCAGAGCGCGTGACGCCATCCGACACCTCCGGGATCACGAATCTCGATGACGGAACCGGAAAGTCGACCTGGTTCATTGTCGATGGATCCGCGGCTGAGGATCCCGGGTTGCTCGGCAACCTGCTTCCCGAACCCGAATTGCACACCGCCGAGATCATCGGTCACGATCCGACCGCATCGCTACTGCCCGAAGAGCGCGCGGTACTGCTGAGCGAGAAGACCGCCGATGTCCGGGTGCGTGAGGCCACCAATGGCCGGACGGCGGCACGTCGTGCGCTGCAGAGTCTCGGCATTCCGGAGACGCCGATCCTGCGCGGCCCCAAGGGGGAACCGCTGTGGCCAGCAGGAGTTGTCGGCGCCATCACCCACAAGGAGGGCTACTACGCCGCGGTGGTCGCGGATGCGGCGCACATCCGGTCGATCGGCATCGATGCCGAAGACAACGGCCCGATGTCCGAAGGGGCGATGCGCATCGCCGCCCGCCCCGAGGAGCAGGTGTGGCTGGCGGAAGTCGGCCGGCACGACGGCGTGCACTGGGATCGAGTGTTGTTCTCCGCCAAGGAGAGTGTCTACAAGGCGTGGTACCAGCTGACCGGTCGCTCGAAGATCGGCTTCCGCGACGCACTGCTCACCTTCGACATCGATGCGGGCACTTTCCACGCTCAGCTGTTCGTCGACGGCACGGCGATATCCGGTTCACCGGTCACCGAGATGTCGGGCCGTTTCGTGGTATGTGACGACCGAATCCTCACCGCCGCAATAGTGCAGTCGAACCCGACCCTGCCCACCGGCCCGACCGGTGACCGCTCAACCGAACACCGCCTCCCAGACCAATCGGAGGGCAAATGACCCCAATTCTTTACCGCCCCTTAGGGCGATCGGCTCCCGATCGCCCGCCGCGGCCGAGTGCACGAGTTACGCTGCGCCACAGTGGGCATAGACGTCGAGATTTCGTAAAGGACCGGCCTGCGAACCGGCGGGTCGAGATAGCCTTCGACGTTGCTGCCGATACCAAAGAGCGCAAGGACGTTTCATGATGAGGACACCGGCTGTTCACGCACGTCATGGGATGATCGGAGTCGTGTGCGCGGACGAGGGGCGACGCGAGTCGGGTGTGGGAAGCGCGTCGAGGCAGCGCCGAGCAGGACAGGAGTTGACCGATGGCACCGACTGATGACAAGCCCAATGTGTGGCAGCTCTCCGGAGACGACATCGGCAAGGATTCCGAGCATCTGACGGTGCAGCAGAAGAGTCTGCAGACGCTGGCGGGGTACGTCATCGACCTGTACGAGGTCTTCAACACCATCGAGGGTTGGACCCATTTCGTAGAGAATGTCGACGGGTTCGGAAATCTGCCGTCCGGCATCGCATTACAGGGCAAGTTCCAACGTGCGGGTCGCGATCTGAAGGATCGCGCCAAGAGCCACAAAACCCTGCTCGAGGATCTGGCGCAACAGTTCATCACCGCGGGCAAGCTGTACACCGCTGCCGAGGAGGCGAACACCTCCGGATTCGATCGGCTCCGGAATACTCGCTCGGCCGAGCGGCATGGCACGTGGAGCCTGCCCGCCGCCGGATCGACGAAGATTCCGGAATGGGGCGGGAAGACCGGACGGACCGATAAATATGGTGGGCCGCCCGCCGACCTGAAGGCGTACGCCAACGAAAAGGACGGCCGCGACAAGACACCGGTCCGCGCCGAGCCGTCCAGCATCCTGGACTATCCGACCGCTTTCAACTGGCACAAATCCATGAACGACAGCCTGTACCACACCGCGGATGCGTCCGGTTACTGGCAATCGATGGCGGAACAACTGGTGGCGCCCGCTACGAATCTGGGCAACCAGATGACCACGATGCAGACCTCGGGCGATTGGAACAGCGATGCCGCGGTCAAGGCGGCCGGTGCGGTCCAGGCCTATGCGTCCGGCGTTCAGAACATGGTCGACGGCATGAAGACGATCGCACGGAATCTCTTGGACACCTCGGGGTGGCTGTATGCGCTGGTGGCGAATACGCCCATTATTCCGCCGGATCAGGTCGGAACCCAGTACGGGCGCGAACAGGTCGACCTGGCCCAGCGGATCTTCCGGGACTGGTACGTACCCGGGCTCGACGCATCCAGCGATGCGATTCCGCTGATGGTGGAGCCGGTGAGCCCGGTGGTGCAGCCGACAGCGCCGCCACCGCCGGAAAGGAAGCAGAACACCGGGCCCGGCGGTGGTGGCGGCGGTACCGGTGGCGGCGGTACCGGTGGCGGCGGTACCGGCGGCGGTGGATCCTCGGCCGCACAGTCACGGGCGGCACAGCAGGCGCTCGCCGCGCAGCGCCAGGCCAGCGCACAGGCCCAGAAGACGGCGGCCGACCAGCAACGGCAGCTCGAGGCGCAGCGGCAGCAGGCGCAGCAGGAGGCCGCGCAGCGCCAGGCCCAACAGGAACAGGCCGCTGCGCAACAGCGCGCGCAGCAAGCCGCGCAGCAGGCGGCCGATCAGGCGAAACAGGCTGCGGACCAAGGTTTGCAGGGTGCGAAGCAAGCGATGGATCAGGCATCGCAGGCCGCGCAGCAAGCAGCCGCCTCGGCGGCCAAGGATATGCAGTCCGCCGGTCTGGCCGGTCTGCCTTCGGCGCTATCGGCCTTGGGCAAGGATGCGCTCAAGGCGGGCAGCGGCGGGGCGGGTGCGGGCAAGGGCGGCGGTATCGGTGGCGGTGCGGGCGGCGGTGCTGGCGCCAGCCTTTCGCCCAACAGCCTGCAGAATTCGAAGCTGTTCCCGCGCGCGGTCGCCGATGCGGCCGGGGTCGCAGCGGCGAGCCGGGCCGGCATTGCCAGCGCGGGCCAGCCGGGCTCGCCCGGCGGTATGGGCCCCGCGGGTCACGGCGCCGGGCACGGGCAGAACAAGGAGCACAAGCGCGCCGCCTACCTCGACTCGGTCGAGCACATCGAGGACGCGCTCGGCGACGCGCCGGTCGTCGTCAAACCCGTTGTCGAGCAATGAATCGCACCTGGAAGTTCACCGATCTGGAATTCATCGCCCAGTGGGAGGCGCTGAAGCAGGACTACCTGCCGGAACCGTTCGTGTACACCTGTCGCACCTGGGTGAACGAGGACTACATCCGGGAACAGCAGGATGCGTTGGCGCGGCTGCGGCACTCCGGCGATCGGTCGTTCGACGGTGTGCTGGAGGTGCTGGCCTTCCCGGATCTACGCATTGTCGCGGAGGGCTACGATCCCGCCGACCAGTGGAATCCGAACGTTCCGGTTCGGCTGCACGGCGTCCGGCGTGGTGACCGCGGTTACGTCTTCGCCGAGCTGTCCGGCGAGACATATTGGCATTCCGGTGGTTTCACCGTCACCGAATGCGATGCCGTCGATCTGGCCGGCGCGATCGTGCGTGCGCTGCCCGCGGCCGAGCCGGGACGCCGTGCCGATGTGGTGCTGTCGACCCAGGACCAGGGTGATGGCCTGGACTACTCGCTCGGCCAGTCCGCGGTGCACGATTCCTTCGACGATTCGATCGCCGATCTCTCCGCGGAATTCCTGGCGCTGCCGACATCGCGCATCGGAACGATCGATGTGATCCAGGGGCGTTCGCGTTTCGGCCCGCGTGGGATCACACAGCATCGGCTGCAATGGCGCGACCTGCGTGACGACGGCCGCTATGCGATCGAAGACAAGACCCCGCCGGTCGCGCGCGCCATCGACGCGAATCACCTGACGACGCTGATCAATACGCGCGTCGTGGAGGTGGTCCGTGCGATCAAGGACGAGCGGGTCTGACCCGCACCGGCTTCGGTGATTCGGAGGTACACCGTGAATGATCAGCAGCAGGATCCGATCGAATGGACCGCGACCTCCCGCAGCGGCACGATCTCGGTGCGCACCACCGAACAGGGCCTGCCACTCGGCATTTCGATCGAGCCCGCCGAATTGAAGCGGGATCCGCAGGGTTTGGCTGCGGAGGTATTGAGGCTGTGCAGGCAGGCGGCCAACCGGGCCGGGATGGCGCGCAGGGCGGAATTGGCCGCGGCCGGGGTGCCCGCCGACATGCTGGCGCTGACCGGTTTGCCGACCGCGGAAGACGTGGCGCGCCAGGAGTTTGCCGAGGAGCAGGAGTACGAGACCGAGCCGGACAGTTGGTTGCGCGAGGTGTAGTAGTCCCCGTTGCACGAGAGGAGCTTTCAGCATGTACGAGACCATGGACGAACTGATCGCCAGCGTGCAGCGGCGGCTGTACCGGATTCGGGATCTGACCGACGATATGGCCGGGGTGCGCGGCCGGGAAACCGCGCCGGACGGCTCCATCACCGTCGAGGTCGACGGCACCGGTGCGCTGCTGGATCTGCAGTTCTCCCAAGCCGTTTCGACGATGACACCAGCCGGGTTCGAGTCGACATTGGTGGCGACCGCGGCCGCGGCGGTGCGGCGCGCCTTTGAACGCCGTAGCGAACTGGTCACCGCGTTCAACGAGGAAGTCGCCGACTAGACACCCGACGTTCATTCGGTCCCCGTAGAACTTTTGTCAAGAACCTTAAGTTTGTGCAAATTTGCTTTCAGGCATTGCAGCCTGATTGATAGGTTCTATGAGTCGGTCAATTGCATTACTGGATCGGGGATTACGATGAGCGATGTCGTAGCAACACCTGATGCGATTCGCGCGTACGGGGACGCGGCGGTAGCGATGGCAACCGGGGTGGCAACCGCAGGAGCGTTCGATCAGGTGGCAACCGTTGCGGCGGCCGCGCCGGTCTTCGGTTTGATCGGCCAGGACTTTCTGATGGCCTTCGCCTACGCACAGGCCGATCACGTGAGTTCGGTGTTCGAATTGGCCGGTGTGCACGCGGGTACCGCGCTGACCGCGCACCAGGGCGCCGCGGCGTACGAGGCGGCCGAGGCGGCATCCGGCGCCGAATTCGGCGCTGCTGGCGTTTGATAATGAACGCGCCGCTCGATCCGTCGATCGTCGACCTGCTGCGTGGCAGTGCTCTTGCGCCGCTGGTGGATCGCCCGGTCAACGACATTCTGAAGGATATGGGCCTCGGGCCACTGCCCGACCTGTCCGGCCTGCCGCCGCTGCCGCAAATGCCACCGTTGCCGGTGCTCGATCTGGCCGCGCTGGCCCGGCCGCTCACCGATATGGCAAGTGGATTCGGCACGGGAACGCTCGGCGCGAGCGCGGGCGGTGGACCCGATCCGACCAAGGTGCTCTCCGATACCGCTCAGGCCGCGCAGACCGCGATCCAGCTCGGCACCCAGGCACTGCAGACCGTGATGTCGCTGTGGCAGGGCTTGGCCGCCATGCAGGCGGCGAACAAGGCCGGGCAGGCGGCGGAGAACGGCGCGGAACTGGCCACCCAGAGCGGACAGGAGAAGGCGACGCTGGTCGGCGGCGCGACCTCGGTGGCGACCGGTGGCGCATTGCTCGCGGCCGTCATCGCCAAGTACATGGCCACGGTCACCGCGGCCTCGCCGTGGCTGGCCACCGGTGGCGGCCAAGCGTTCATCGCGGCGGCGACGGTGGAGGCGATCACCGAGGGCGTCGCGGTGGTGACCAAGACGCGGATCGAAATGACCGCGCATTCGGCGAACATGACCGCGGCGGGCAAGAAGGTCAAGGTCACCAACGCCCCCAAGGGCGTCGACTCGATGCAGCAGGTGATGCAGATGCTCACCCCGCTGATGACCATGGCGCAGACCGGCGCGCAGACACTCACCCAGGTGGCGACCCAGAGCGCGACACAGGCCCAGAAACTGCAGGCCGACACCATCGCGAAACAAGAGCAGGAACGCGAGGCCAAGGAGCGCGAAGAGGCCGAGCGCACCGGCGGTGGCGGCGGCGCGGGCGGCGGCGGTGGTGGTGTCGGAGTCGGCGGAATCGGCGCGGCACCCATTGCCACGCCGCTGAGTCCGTGGAGCGGTCCGCGCGCCGCCGGACTCAGCGGTGTCGCCGGCTTCGGCGCCTCCGGAAGTGGTTCCGCCGCAGTCGAACCCGCCGCCGCGGTGCGCGGTGCGACGGGGGCCCCGGGCAGCCCGGGCATGATGCCCTACGGCGGGGCCGGTGCGCGCGGGGCCGGGGATGCGGGCGGCGATATGCCGACCTTCCTGGTCAATGCCGAACACGGTGAAGAGGTCGTCGGTCCGATCGAAGGGGTCTCGCTGCCGGTGGTCGGCGCGGCCGAACAAATTTCGGAGCCACCACCCGATAAAGAACTCACCCTCTAACGGTTCAGGAGGTTGCCATGGCAAGCGGCGGTACGGATTTCAATGGTGTGCTGTTCGATCCGGTGGCGGCCCGCGACGCCGCCGCCAGGCTGGACGGACTGGCGGCCCGGTTGGAGGCGGAGTTGCGAGAGGGCTCGCCCGCGCTGACGGTGCCGCCCGCGGGTACCGACGAGGTGTCGGTGCGCGCGGCACAGACGATGAGCAATGTCGCGGACTCCTACGGCCAGAGCGCGGTCGCCGGAATCGTGGAACTGCGCAAGCTGGCCGCGACACTGCGCTCGCAGGCTGCGCAGTTCGGTCGCGCCGAGCACGACAGCGTCGCCGACTTCGGCATCCCCGGCGCAGCCTGAGACAACATCGAAAACGACACGGAGCAACAATGATCGAACCACCGCAGCCCGGTTTCACCGGTGTGGTCTGGGACGCGCGCGAGCCGGATCGGCTGGCGCGGGAACTGTCCACCGGTCCCGGCGCGGTACCGATGGCCGAGGCCGGTGCCGCGTGGGCCCGGTTGGCCGCCGGTTTCGGTACGGCGGTTGCCGAATACGAACTGATCGTCGCGTCGATGCGCGGCGCATGGCAGTCCACCACGAGTGGCCCGGTGCTGGACCGGATCTCGATGCTGCGCGACTGGATCGCCGATGCCGCGACGGCCGCTGGCAATAACGCGGTGCGCGCCGAAACTCAGGCAGCTGCCTATGAATTGGCCCGGCTGACCATGCCGCACAGCGCCGAGATCGCGGCCATCCAGGCCGTGCAGCGCATGCTCGAATCGATCGGCGGCGCACTCGGCGCACCGATCAAGGCCGTGGCGGCGAATGCCGATACCGACGCCGATATGGCAAAGGCCGCCGCCTCGCGCGTGATGCAGACCTACGAGGCGGCAACCGAACCCCTTGCGACACCGTGGATTCAGCAGGAACCGCCGGTGATCGCATCGCCCGCGGCACTGGCGGCCGAGGAGACGAGCACGATGGTATCCGCGGAGTCGGCCATATCCGGCATGCCCGCAATGCCCGCCGTCACGCCGGGCATGTTCATGCCGGGCGGGGTCGGTGCCATCGCGGCGTCCGCGAAACTGCAGCCCTATCGCGCGCCGGTTTTCACCGAAGGTCCCCAACCGGTGGAAATGACGACACCGCAACCGGTTTCGACAGCGACCACCGCGAGTGCCAGTGCACTGCCCATGGTTCCGGGTGCGATGGGGGCGGCCGGGTCGGGCGAGGACGAGGAGTACGCACCGCGCGCGAGTGCGGTGACCGGCGACACCATCGGCGCCGACCTCGGCATCGTCTCCGCCCCGGCCGTACTCGGCGCGCCGGAAGCGCCCGCCACGGCGACCGGCCGGACGGTCTCGGGAGGTGCCGGATGACCACCATGACCAACGACGGCCTGCTCGCGGTCGCCGAACGGCTCGGCGTGCAAACCCTACCGCTGGTGCTATCGGTTGGGCCGCAACAGGAGTCGTTCGACGAATGGACCAGCGCGCAGCGCCGCGCGCGGACCGAACTGGTCGGCGCCGGCGTACTCGATGCCGAGGGCGATGTCGAACCCGAACTGGCCGATGCCATGTTCACGCTGGCCCAGCCCGATCGAGAGCTGGTGGCCCGGATCTACCGCACCGCGCCCGATGCAACGCCCGCGGTGACCCGAATCTGCCTGGCCCGCCGCGGCGAACAGCATGCCGTCGCGGTGCGTACCGGCGACACCTTCGACGTGCGCACCATATGGGCGGACGGATCGGGTCAGGCGCTGATGCGGCCGCTGGTCGACGCGCTCGGCCCGGCGACGCCCGCGGAGGTCGTCAATTTCAGTGCGTTGTCGAGCGAACTGAGCGAGCGGCTCGCGGCGGCACAGACCTCTGCGGATTACGCGGACGCGGTCTATGCCCTCGGCGTCGCCGATCGCGACGCCACCGCCTATGGGCTGGCCTTCGCCGCCTGCCACTGCTTCGCCGAGATCGTGTCCTATGCCCATCTCGACGGCACGACCACCCGGCCGCCCGGCGCGGTCGCGGTCTATGACACCGGACGCGGTCGCATTGTGGCCGCGCCCGGTATTGCTGCGGATCAGCAGGTCTGGTCCACGGTGACACCGGGCACCGATCACCGTATCGCGCAAGCGATTTCGGCATTGATCGAATCTCTGCCCGGGGGAAGGTGGCTTCCGCAGTAGACCCTGAGGGCGCGCTGGTCTTTTCGAGCGACCCGCGAGCGAATCGCTAGGACTGACCTTTTCGAGCGACCCGCAAGCGATAGCTACGGCAAGCTCGCCAACCTTCCGGCGATGTCACCCGACATCGTTTCCGGGCATTGGAATCACTACAGGAGAGGGTGTCCACAATGAGTGGTGAAGGTGTACACGTAGACGAGCCGACCGCGAAGAAGGCCGAGGAGTTCATGGCCGCGGCGGTCGACAACATGCAGCGCACGCTGAAGAAGATCGACGACGAGGTCGCCGCGGCGACCCACTGGGAAGGCGATGCGAAGGGGGCGTTCGTCGCGGCCTCCACCAACTGGGCCCAGCACTCCCAGGAGCTGCACAAGAAGCTCAACGCCATTACCGAGCAGGTCGGTCACGGTACCCAGCAGTACATCCAGATGGAGCAGGAGAACCAAGAGGGTTTCCAGCACATCAGCCTGTAATCAACTGGGCCAGAACAACAATCAGACTTCGAATCGGAGGAACTCATCATGACGATGGCATACGCCAAGGGCCCGATGACGGCTCTGTTCAACGACCTGGTCACACTGCACGGCGATCTGGTCAAGTACGGCAGCGATATGGAGGACGCGGGCGGCGTGCTCAAGGTGGCGTGGGAGGGCAACGTGGCCCACGCCAGCTTCAAGACGGTCTACGACGCCTGGCACAACGAGTACGGCGACACGCTCACCTCGCTCAACAATGTCGCGGCGGCCGTGGAGAGCTCGCTGCACCGCGCGCTGGGCACCGACGGCAAGATCGGTGACGGCTTCGGGGCCTGAGCCCGCTCGAAAGGCAAAAGGCCAGCCATCCGGCCGGTTCGCCAGCGCTGTGCTCGCGGACCGGCCGGATTCCGTTCGGGGTTATCGAGATTCGCGGTTACCGTGCCGCGGTGAGGGATTCGCCGATGTAGCGCATTTCGTCGGGGGTGGTCACCATATTGACCGTCGCACTCGCCGTCGAGGTTCGCACCGTGATCAGGTTGGGAGCCGAAATATCCTGTACCAGAACGATATCGGCATCGAACTGGCCATCGGGCTGCTCGGGCGCACGGACGTGCACGATGGTCGCGCCACCGGTCAACGCGGTGGGTGCGATGCCATCGAACACCACGACGGTCGCGCTGGGAATGGGGCCGCCGCCCGGCTGTGCCGGCACGCTGTGCTGCCCCGCACCGGCGAACCGCGGGGCGAGCGAAAGCGAATGTGGTGCACCGACATTCGCGACCATCGACTGCCAGGCCTCGGGCCGGTCGGTGTGTACGACGGTGTGCGCGCCGAGGGCGATTGCGCGCAGGATCACCTGCTGGGCCAGATCCAGCCGCCCGATGACCTCGAGATGGCGGGTGCCGTCGCCGATCAGTGGCACCGCGATGCCCTGACCGAGATCGTCGGCGCCGATCAGCTGACCGCATCCGGCGGTCGGTACTGCGATACCGTCGAGCGCGGCGAGTGGCCCGCGGTAGTCGCCCGCGCTGTCGCCTTCGCGGCGGGCGGTGCGGGCGGGCAGGCTGTCCAGCAGGGCGCGGAACTGTTCACCCGGCAGGGTGCGCAGTCCGGGCACCGGCGGTTCGTCCGGTTCGGCAACGGTATCGAAGCGGACCAGCGCGCCCAGGGTGATCGGCGGGGAGGTGGACTCGCGCCCATCGCCGGGCCGTCGCGCACCGGGCCGCAGGCGCACGGTCACCGTGGTGGTCTGGCTCGGGGTGGCCCAGATATCGGCGAAGCCGCGCGATCCGATGAGCTCCGGGCCGATCTCGTAGCTGGTGAGGTGAATGCCCTGGTGCACCAGCGACTTCGGGGTTTCGGCGAAGGCGTCCAATGCGATGCCGCGGGTGAGTTGACGCACCGCGCTGTTCATTTCGGTGGCGGTCAGCACCGATACCGAGATATCGCGGGCGGCCAGTCGATTGGCCACCCGGCGGGTCGCGATGATCGCGGTGCGCAGTGCGCCGGCGCCGCCACCGCCGCGATTGCCGACGGCCTCGGCATTGGCGAGCGGATCCAGCCGCAGCACCAGCCAGACCGTGCGATGCGCGATGGCGGGCAGCGGGCCGAGGATGCGGTCGTAGAGCTGGGCCACCGGGCCGCCGCCCGCGGTCCGCGCACCGGTGCTGATCACATCGATGGAGGCCAGGTTGATATCGAATTGACTGAGGCAGCGCCCGATTTCGGTGAGCGGAAGCACCTGGTCGGTGGACAGCGAGCCGCGCCGGAGCAGGGTGAGCGCATCCGGCGGCGGGTCGATGCGCAGCATGGTGAGCAGCAGGTTGCCATCCCAGCGCACGCCGTAACTGCCGCCCTCGGGCAGCGGTACGTCGAAGGCGGCCTGGCCGGTATCGGCGGGGCCGGGCCGGGTGCGCCGCCACCGGAATGCGATCGCCCGCGACAGCATTCCGGCGATATTGCGTGGCTCACGTCGCCGCACCGGTACCGCGCCGACAATGAGGACAAACGCGCCGACGGCAATGACGGCCGCGGTCGGCGCATGGCAGGCGGCGGCGATCCAGGCCGCGGTCGCGGCGAACAGTGCGAGCGGAATCATGCGTCGCAAAGGGATTTGGCGCAGCAGCCAGAATTCCGGATCACGCAGCGTTGTGTGCGTTGTGTTCACGGAGTTTTCGTTTCCGGTTTCTTTACGGTTCTTCGCTCCGGAGTCGGTATCGCGTTTGTTCACAGCCCCGTCCACGATAATCGGACCAGTATTGCGATAACACTACCGCGCCGCATGGTAGTTGGTTGGCACAGTGACAGTTTGCTGAATTGTCGCTGGATTGACATGGGCGTGCCGAACGATACTGTAAATATCCTGTTCCTTCCGTAGTCCGATGGAGACCATGTGCCTGCACAGCTGACCACCAAGGCTCAGGTCAACGGCTACCGTTTTCTGCTGCGACGGCTCGATCACGCGCTGGTGCGCCGTGATATCCGGATGCTGCACGACCCCATGCGATCTCAGCTGCGTTCGATGCTCGTCGGCGCGGTGCTCGGCCTGCTCGTGGTGGCCGGCGCGACCATCTTGGCGTTCCTGCGCCCACAGGGCGCGATCGGCGACGCGAATATCGTGATCGGCAAGGACAGCGGTGCCCTGTATGTGGTGGTGGGCGGGTCCGAGGACAAGAAGGACGATAAGCGCCTGCATCCGGTGCTCAACCTGGCCTCGGCCCGACTGATCACCGGGAGCAATGAATCACCCAAATCGGTGAAGGACGCGAAGCTTTCGTCGCTGCCGCGCGGCCCGATGCTCGGCATTCCCGGCGCGCCCGCGGCACTGCCGGGTTCCAAACAGGGCGGTCGTTCCGACTGGTCGCTGTGCGAGACGGTGCAGCTCTCGGTCACCGGCAGCGCGGCCGCGGCCACCGGCGTCGAAACCACGATCTTCGCGGGCAAACCCCAACTGGACGAACGTGTTCGGACCCT
Source organism: Nocardia sp. NPDC004604 (assembly GCF_040609795.1). NCBI lineage: Bacteria > Bacillati > Actinomycetota > Actinomycetes > Mycobacteriales > Nocardiaceae > Nocardia > Nocardia sp. NPDC004604. The sequence goes on along the minus strand of NZ_JBEXLC010000004.1, from coordinate 155,693 downwards.
CGGGCCCTCGGACGCACTGCTGGTCAAGCGCAATGACAAGACCTATCTGATCTACGACGGCAAACGCGCGGAGGTCGACCCGGCCAACTCGGTGCTGGCCCGTTCGCTGAATCTGGCCGGACTCAAGTCGCGGCCGGTCGGCACCGGCCTGCTGGATGCGGCGATCGCGGTTCCGCCGCTGGCCGTACCGGATATTCCGCAGGCCGGACAGCCCGGTCCGGCAAAGCTTTCCGATGTGCCGGTCGGCGGTGTCATCGCCGTCGGCGGTATGGGCCGCAACGATCAGTCCCAGCTGTACCTGGTACTCGCCGACGGCGTGCAGCCGATCACCGATTTCGCCGCACAGGTCATCCGCACCGCGAATTCCCAGGGCATGCGCGAGATCAAGGCGGAGCCGCCGGACGTGCTGACGAATATGCCGGTGCTGCACCGACTCGCCCTCGACCACTTCCCGGCGAACACCCCGAAGATCCTGTCCGCCGAGGATGCCCCGGTCACCTGTCTGAGCTGGGCGAAGGGACGTGGGCCCGATAACGAGGCGAACGAAAGTCCCACCGACCGTGCCGCGGTCGGCCTGCTCGCGGGCAATCGGGTGCCGCTGCCCGGTGCGGCCGAGCCGGTGAGCCTGGCAACCTCCGATGGGACCGGGGATCGGGTCGATGCCGCCTACATCCCACCGGCATCGGGTGAGTTCGTGCAGGTAACCGGAACGGAACCGGGCAGTCTGCGTCGCGGTGGCCTGTTCTATGTGGCGGACAACGGAATCCGCTACGGCATCCCGGACGTTGCGACCGCGAAGGTGCTCGGCCTGAGCGATGACCCCCGGCTGGCCCCCTGGTCGATCATCGGCCAACTGGTGCCGGGACCGACGCTGTCCAAGAACGACGCGCTGGTCAAGCACGACATCCTGCCGGTCGGAAACTGATCGCGGCCCTGGTATTCCAGGCCCCGGCTGTGCCCGCCGAGCCAGCTCCTAAACGCCGAGCGAGGCGAGCACGCTGCTCAGGGCCGCCTGCATATCCGGCGCCTCGATCCGCATCAGCACCGTCTCGTCCACCGCGCTCAGATCCAGCGAATCGTCATTGGCCAGCCGAAATTCGCGTTCCTCCTCGGCGGATTCGATGATGTTGCGCACGAAGCGCCCATTGCCCGCGAGATCGATGCCGCGACGCGGCTGACCGTTCTGATCGACGCGCTCGGCCTCGTACAGCCGCCCGCACGCCTCGATCAGCAATTCCATTGCCCCATCGGACAGCTCCGAATCCCGCGAGTGCGCGATGAGGCTGCCGATCTGGCCGAGTTCGGTCGGGGTGTAGGACGGGAACTGCAGGCGTTTGGCGAATCGGGAAGCCAGACCGTCGTTCGCGGCGAGCAGTCGGTCGATCTCGCCGTCATAGCCTGCGATGATCACGACCAGCCGGTCACGGTCGTTTTCCATGCGGGCCAGCAGCGTATCCACCGCTTCGCGGCCGAAGGCGTCGCCGCCCTGCAGGCCGGTCTGGATCAGCGTGTACGCCTCGTCGATGAACAGCACACCATCCATGGCGGTATCGATCAGCTTGTCGGTCTTGATGGCGGTGCCGCCGAGATTCTGGCTGACGAAGTCGACCCGCTTGGCCTCGACGACCTTATCGGTCTTGAGAAGTCCGACACCACAATAGATTTTGGCTACCACCCGGGCGATGGTGGTCTTACCGGTGCCGGGCGGTCCGGTGAACGCCAGGTGGTTGCCGCGGGCCATGCTCGCCATGCCCTTCTCGGCCCGGATCTTGGCCAGCTGCGCGGTCGCCTGCAGCTTCGCCACCTGCGTTTTCACCGATTCGAGGCCGATCTGCTTATCCAGTTCGGCGCGCGCCTCGGCCAGAATCTTTTTCGCGCGGTCCTCGGCATCGGCATTCTGCATGGCCTCGACCGAGGGCGCCGATGCCGGATCCCAGCGGTCGGTGCGCGCATCGATGGATTCCTTGGTGGTCACCGTGAGCCGGTAGGTTCGATCGCGCATGGCGGCGGTATTCGCGGCGAAATCCGGTGCCTGCGAATACACCTTCTCGAACAGGGCCTGCGCCTCGGCCTCCTTACCGGTCTCGCGCAGGCACAGGCCGCGGCAGAACATGGCGGTCGTGCGCGCCGCCGGAATCGGACCCGCCTCGGCCTGCTCCATGCGCCGGATGGCCTCGCCGAACAGACCGAGCTGGGCGCAGGCCGAACCGACCATCACATGTGCGCCCGCCGCCAGATACGGATCGTCCCATTCGGCGGATCCGGCGAGTACGGCCATCACATCGGGCCAGCGCTGGGTGTTGAAATGCAGTACGCCACGGATGTATGCGCAGATCCGGTCGTCGACTTCGCGATCGGTATCGGAGAGCATCGAGGCGCGGTGCCCGGCGAGTTCGTCGAGCACGCGCTCGGCCTCGTCGTACTCCTTCTCCGAGATCAGCTGTGCCGCTTGGGCCAGCCCGATCTCGGTGTAGCTGGCCAGGGGATAGTCGATGTACAACCCGGCGAGGAAGCGTCCGGCCAATGCCCGCTGCGGCAGCCCGAGCCGCCGCTGCTCGCGGTAAAGCGTTGTCGCGCTGTTCTTGTACAGGTTGTAGAGCACCTCGGTGGTGACCTCGCCCGCCGCGGCCCGGCCCAGCCAGGCGTCGCACATGGTCGGATCCCACTCGGTGGCGCGCTGGAACGCCAGTTTCGCGTACTCGAGATCGCGAGCCGATTCCTGTCCGTCGATGGTCAGGCCCAGCGACAGGATTCCGGCGTCGAAGGCCCGTTGTGCTTGGCGGTTGCCGGTCATTGCTGTCAAACCCCGAAGTCTTGGTTGGAGCTATCTATTTTGGTACGCGATTGGCCGCGTTCATCTTCCGACCAGCTTAGCGATCGCGTCGGCTCGGCTCGTCCGATACATTATGTTTGCTACCGATAGGTTGCAAAGTGTGTGACAACCGGATGCCACACGGGAGCGTTCGTGCGAGAGTGGAACCGAGTGTTGGTTCGACAAGTAGGGGACTGAGCGCAAGTGTTCGGATCTTTCGGTAAAGAGCTGGGGTCGGCACGCAATTGACCGAGCCGTTGAGTGGCGGCACTCGCGCCGCCGAACCCGAACTGTGCCGAGTCTCTGTCATCGGTGGAAATACCCAACTCGATGTCGGGCTCCCCGCGACCGTGCCGATCGCCACATATATCGGTGATCTGGTCACCCTGATCGAATCCCGCAATCCCGATCTGGTGGAGAGCGATGACGGCGGCACCCCGCTGCATACCGAACACTGGACGCTGGCCCGCCTGGGCCGCGACGCTATTGCGCCGAGCCGCAGCCTCGCCGAGGCCGAGGTGTACGACGGTGAGCTGCTGGTGCTCCGCGCGGTTACCGCGAAGGAATCGCCCGCGCTCTTCGACGATGTCATCGATGCCGTATCCCGGCTCACCGCAGCCGATTTCCGCGGCTGGTCGTCGAATGCGGCACGCTGGACCGGTCTGGTCGCCGCGGTATCGGCGGTGCTGCTCGCGCTGCTGCTGCTCGGTGCCGGGCGCGCGCACGGCGGTGGTCTCGCCGCGCCGTTCCTCGCGACCGGCGTCGGCATTGTCGCCGCAGCCGCCGCGGCGATCGCCGCGCGCAGGTACGCGGACCAATTGACCGCCACCTGGTTGTCGCTGTGCGCATTGCTGCTGTTCTTCGGTGGCGCAGCGCTTTTCGTGCCCGGCGATCTCGGCAGTCCACATCTGCTGCTCGGCTGCTCGGTCACGCTGGTGGCCGCGGCGGTGATCTATCGCGCCACCGCGACCGGTGCCGCGCTGGCGGCGGCCGCGGTGACCGTCGCGCTCTTCGGCGGCATCGCCGCACTGTGCCGGATGGTCTGGAACTTCGAATTGCCGAAGATCTCCGCCGCGATCCTGGTGGTGGCGATCACCTTGATCTCGGCGGTGCCGCGGCTGGCGGCGGTGCTGGCCCGGCTGCCGATTCCGCCGGTGCCGACCGCGGGTGGTGCGATCGATCCGGCCGATCACGAACCGCGGCCCACCATCGAGGGCATCGGCGCGATCGGCGCCACCGCGCTGCCCTCGGCCGCCGGACTCGGTGAGCGTGCCAGGGCCGCCAATCAGTACCAGACCGGCATGCTCATCGCCTGTGCCATCGCGGCGGCGGTCGGTGCGCTCGGTGCCGCAGATCCGCTGGGATCTGCTCGCTGGCAAGGGATTACGCTGGCCGCCATCGCCGCGGTGATCGTGAGCCTGCGCGGCCGTTCCTTCGCCGATGTGGTGCAGGCCGGTGCGCTGATCGCGGGCGGAGCCGTCATCATCATCGGCCTGATCACCGGCCTGGCCCTCGGCGATTCGGATCTGCTGTTGCTGGCCGGTGTGCTGCTGCTCGCCTGCGCCGCCGCGGTGGTGGTGTTCGGCGTGATCGGCCCGCACCTCGAGGTGACGCCGGTGACCCGGCGGGCCATGGAGATCACCGAATATCTGCTCATCGTCGCGGTGATTCCGCTGGTGCTGTGGATCATGGGCGTGTATTCGATGGCCAGAAACCTATGACTGCTCGGGCGAGCAAGCCCGGCTGGCGGCGCAGGACCGGAATCACCTGCGCCGCCGCGGTTCTCGGCGCGGCCATCCTCGGCTCATCCGCGCCCGCCGCCGCGATCCCACCGCCGACGATCGACTCGGGTGCGCTCGGACCGGCACAGGCACTCAGCGGGCGGCCCGCCCCCTTGGAGCCGACCGAGCAGAAGGTCGTCTGCGCCGAACTCTCGCTCATCGGTGGCGCCCCTGCGGAGCCGCCGCTGCCGCAGCGCGTGCTCGATCTGCCAGCGGCCTGGCAGTTCAGCCGCGGTGCCGGACAGAAGGTTGCGGTCATCGACACCGGTGTGAACCGGCATCCGCGCCTGCCCGCGCTACAGGCCGGTGGCGACTACGTCTCCGATTCCGACGGCACCGCCGACTGTGACGGTCATGGCACCCTGGTCGCTGGCATCGTCGCGGCGCGGCCGAGCCCCGACGACGCCTTCGTCGGCGTCGCGCCCGAGGCCGAGATCCTCAGTATCCGCCAGCTGAGCACGCACTATGAGCGCAAGGACCGCGCGGGCGGCGATCAGCCGCCCGATGCCATGGTGCGCTCCGGCTACGGCAGTGTGCTGGCGCTGGCCGCCGCGGTGGTCCGCGCCGTCGATATGGGCGCGACCGTCATCAATATCTCCGAAGTCTCGTGCAGCGCAGTGGGAACCGATACCGCCGACGTCCCGCTCGGTGCCGCGGTGAAGTACGCCTACGACCACAATGTGGTGGTAGTCGCGGCGGCGGGCAATGTGGAGAACGGCGGCGCGTGCGAGAAGCAGAACGATGGTTCGGGCTGGGACAGCGTGCAGACCATCGCGAGCCCGGCCTGGTTCCAGCCCTACGTGCTGACGGTCGCCTCCATCGATCCGAACGGCTCGCCATCGGCACTGTCCCTGCACGGTCCGTGGGTCGGCGCGGCCGCCATCGGACGCAATATCGTGTCGCTCGACAATAAGCCGGGCGGCACCGGACTGGTGAATGGCGCGATCACCCAGGAGGGCACCGGATCCATTCAGGGCACCAGCTTCGCTGCACCCTATGTCGCCGGGCTGGCCGCACTGGTTCGGTCCCGGTTCCCGGAACTCACGGCCGGACAGGTGATCGAGCGGATCACCGGCACCGCGCACGCGCCCGGTCCGGGTCACGACGATCGGGTCGGACACGGTCTCATCGATCCACTGGCCGCGCTCACCGCGCAGCTGCCGGATAAGGCGATCGGCACCGGCGCGGACACCCCACGCGTCATGGCGGCCCCGATACATCCGGCCGGACCCGATCCACTGCCGCGCCGCGTCGCGGTCATCGGCTCCGTCACCTGCCTGATCGTGCTGGGACTCGGTGCGGCCCTGTCGATTCCGTTCCGGCGGTCGCGTGGCTCCGCCGACCTCGACTCCGAAACAGAGCTGTAGAGGACCCATGGTTACCGAAGGTTTCGTGCGCCGCCCCCGCATCGCCCCGCCGCGCGCGCCGGGCGGCGAGGTGGCGTTGAATTCACCGCCGGAGATCCAGCGGGCCCTGCCCGGACCGCTGATCATGAAATTGATGCCGGTGATCATGGTGGTCGCCGTCGTCGGCATGATCGCGATGATGGTGATGATGGGTCGCAACCTGCTCGCCAACCCGTTCATGATGATGTTCCCGATGATGATGCTCATGTCGATGGGCGGCATGATGCTCGGCATGCGGGGCAACGGCCCCAAGGGCGCTGGCGAGCTCAACGAGGAACGCAAGGACTACTTCCGGTATCTGGACCAGATGCGCAAGGATGTCCGCCGCACCGGTACCAAGCAGCTGGAGTCGCTGTCCTGGAGTCATCCGGAACCGATCGATCTGCCGTCGGTGGTCGGCACCCGCCGGATGTGGGAACGTCGCCCGAACGATCCGGACTTCGGACATGTGCGGGTCGGAGTGGGCAGCCACCGGTTGGCGACGAAGCTGGCCCGCCCGGAAACCGGACCGCTGGAGGACCTGGAGCCGGTCTCCACCGTGGCGCTGCGCCGTTTCGTGCGTACCCATTCGGTGGTGCACGAACTGCCGACCGCGGTGTCGGTGCGGGCCTTCCCGGCCATTAATCTCGGTGGCGATACCGCGTCAGCGCGGATGCTGGCGCGCTCGATGCTGATGGAGCTCACCGCATTTCACGGACCCGACCATGTCGCGGTCGCCATTGTCTGCGCCGATCCCGACGGTCCGGCCTGGGCGTGGGCGAAATGGCTGCCGCATCTGCAACATCCGACCGTCCGTGACGGCATGGGCTCGGCCAGGATGATGTACGGATCGCTGGCCGAACTCGAGACCGCACTGGCCTCGGAACTGCTCGAGCGCGGCCGGTTCATGCGCAATCCGCAACCGACACAGGGCCGGTTGCATCTGGTGGTCATCATCGATGACGGCTACGTCAACGGCACCGAGCGGCTGATCAGCGAATCCGGCCTCGACTCGGTCACGGTGCTCGACCTGACCGCCCCGGAGAACGGCCTCGCCGCCCGGCGCGGACTGCAACTGGTGGTCGGTGACGGTGAAGTGAGCGCGAAAAGTGCCTCCGGCACCGAAAAATTCGCCACCGCCGATGTGGTGAGTGCGGCCGAGGCCGAGGCCTTCGCCCGCAGTCTGGCCCGGTTCCGGATCGCGACCGCCGCGCAGATCGTCAGCCTCGGCGATGACACCAGGACCGATCCGGGTCTGATGGCGCTGCTCAAGATTCCGGATGCCGCGCAGATCGAACCGTCGAAGGTGTGGCGTCCGCGCACCGCGCGCGAACGGCTGCGCGTGCCGATCGGCGTAACCCCTGACGGTACCCCGGTCGAAATCGATATCAAGGAATCCGCCGAGAGCGGTATGGGCCCGCACGGATTGTGCATCGGCGCAACGGGTTCGGGTAAATCCGAATTCCTGCGCACGCTGGTGCTCTCGATGGTGACCACGCACTCACCGGACGCGCTGAACCTGGTACTCGTCGACTTCAAGGGTGGCGCCACCTTCCTCGGTCTGGACTCCCTGCCGCACGTCGCCGCGGTCATCACCAACCTCGAGGAAGAACTCTCGATGGTGGACCGCATGAAGGACGCGCTGGCCGGTGAGATGAACCGCCGCCAGGAATTGCTGCGCGCCGCCGGAAATTTCGCCAATGTCACCGACTACGAGAAGGCGCGCGCGGCCGGCGTTGCGCTCGATCCGCTGCCCGCACTGTTCGTCATCGTCGACGAGTTCTCCGAATTGCTCTCGCAGAAGCCGGATTTCGCCGATCTGTTCGTCATGATCGGCCGCCTGGGCCGCTCACTGCACGTGCACCTATTGCTGGCCTCGCAGCGACTGGAGGAGAACAAGCTGCGCGGCCTCGATTCGCACCTGTCCTACCGAATCGGTTTGCGCACCTTCTCGGCCAACGAATCCCGCGCGGTGCTCGGCATCACCGATGCCTATCACCTGCCCGGCATCCCTGGCTCCGGCTATCTCAAGAGCGATGCCGACGATCCGCTGCGGTTCAATGCGACCTACGTGTCCGGCCCATATGTCTCGCCGAGCGGCAGCAGGCAGGTGGACGGCCGGGTGGTCGGCGGTCAGTCGCCGACGGTGTTCACCGCCGCGCCGGTCGAGATCAGGGAACGGCCGCAGCCGGTGCGCATGGAACTGCCCGATCTGCCACCGCCGCCGGGAGCCGAGCCGGAGGACGAACCGCAGAGCGGGGGCGTCCCCGAGACGCTGCTCGAGGTGGTCGTGAAGCGACTTACCGGACACGGTCGTCCGGCGCACGAGGTGTGGTTGCCGCCGCTGGACGCGTCGCCGACGGTGGATATGCTGCTGCCCGATCCGGATTGGCGTTCCCCGGTCAATCGACACGGTCAGCTGTGGATGCCGATCGGCATCATCGATAAGCCCTACGAACAGCGCCGCGACGTGTTGACCATCCAATTGGCCGGTGCGCAGGGCAATGTCGCGGTCGTCGGCGGTCCGCAGTCCGGTAAGTCCACGGCCATCCGCACCATTGTCATGGCCGCGGCCGCGACCCACAGCCCCGAGCAGGTGCAGTTCTACTGCCTCGATTTCGGCGGCGGCAGTCTCGCCGGTCTGTCCGGTCTGCCGCATGTCGGCTCGGTTGCCGGTCGCCTCGACGGCGATCGGGTGCGGCGCACCGTCGCCGAGCTGACCACCCTGATGCGCCAGCGCGAGGAGCGTTTCGCCGCACTCGGTATCGAGTCCATGGTGGAGTTCCGGCGCCGCAAGTACTCCCAGATGGAGGCCAGGCTCATCAACGGGACCCAGGCCGACCCGAACGATCCGCTGGCCGTGGACCAGTTCGGCGATGTCTTCCTGGTCATCGACGGCTGGCAGGCCATGCGCGAGGAGTTCGACGCCGTCGAACCGCAGATCACTGCCATCGCGGCACAGGGACTTTCGTACGGCATCCACCTGATCATCGGCGCCGCCCGCTGGGGCGAGATCCGGCCCAATGTGAAGGACCAGATCGGCACCAGGGTGGAGCTGCGCCTCGGCGATCCGACGGACTCCGAAATGGGCAGGCGCACCGCGGCGCTGGTTCCGGTCGGCCGTCCCGGCCGTGGTCTGACCCCCGATGAACTGCATATGCTCATCGCGCTGCCCAGGCTGGATTCCGATTCCGATCCGCAGACCCTGGCCGAGGGTGCGGCCCAGGCCAGGGACCAGATGCAGCAGCTCTACCCCGGCCGTCGCGCCCCTGAGGTGCGCATGCTGCCGCAGCAGATCAGCCGCGAGGAGGTCGTGGCGATTGCGCGCAGACATGAGGTCGAACTCGGGCCGACGAAGATCCTCGTCGGACTCGGCGAGAACGAATTGGATCCGTTCGTTCTGGATTTCGGCCAGGAGCCACACTTCATGGCCTTCGCCGATGTGGAATGCGGCAAGACGACGCTGCTGCGCAATATCGCCATGGGCATTACCGAGAACGCGACTCCGGAGCAGGCGAAGATCATCCTGATCGACTACCGTCGCAGCCTGCTCGGCGTGGTCGACGAGGCCCATCTCGGCGGCTACTCCACCTCATCGCAGACCTGCGGCCCGATGGTCAACGAACTCGCCAGGTATATGTCCAAGCGCATCCCCGGCTCCGATATCACCCCGCAGCAGCTGCGCGAGCGCAGTTGGTGGACCGGACCGGAGATCTACCTGCTCGTCGACGATTACGACATGATCACCGCGGGCATCAATCCGCTGCTCCCGCTGCTGGAATACCTGCCGCAGGCCCGCGATATCGGTCTGCACCTGGTGGTCACCCGGCGCACCGGCGGCGTCTCGCGCGCGCTCTACGACAATGTGCTCGGCGGTATGAAGAACCTGTCCGTCGACGCGCTGATCATGAGCGGACCCAAGGACGAGGGCAAGCTGATCGGCGATGTCCGCCCGATGAAACTGCCGCCCGGCCGCGGCATTCTGGTGTCGCGCAACCGAGGTCAGGAGATGGTGCAGATCGCCTATCTGCCGCCGCTGTGAGCCTCGAACCCGGGCTGCGGCTCCGGTACCCGGGTCAGCACCGTTGTGATCGGCTCGAATGTCCAACTGTCGGAGCGGCGTTGGAACAGGGCGCGGGACGGGCCGGAGGTGACCGGTCCCGCGATCCTGGCCAGGTGGAAGCCTGCGCTGCGGTAGTAGTCGTGCAGATCGGTATTGGTGGTCCAGGCGTCGAGCCGGACCCAATGGCGCTGTTGTTCGCGCGCGAGCGATGCCGCGTGGGCCAGTAGTCGGTGGCCGATGCGCTGACCGGCGAAGCGCAGCTCGACGATCATGTAGTGCACGATCACCGCGTCGGCCAGTTCCCACGGTGACCAGAGCCCCGGATCGGCTTGGTCGTTGACGGTGATCGTCCCGGCCGGTTCCCCGGCCACCTCGGCGATCCAGGTTTCCCCTGCGTCCAGGGACCGGCCGACCGACCTGGCGAAGATCTCGATCGGCAGGCCGCGTCCGGCCACGGTCCATTGATCGGAGCCGCGCGCGGTGAGCCAGGCGGTGCGCTGGATCCGCAGGCGGCAGATCAAGCCGAGATCACTGAGGGATGCCCGGCGGATCACGGTAGTCATGGCAATACCGTATTCATGGCGAAACATTTTTCATGGCAAGGAGATACCCGACCCGTAAGAGATGCCGAGGGTGTGTCGGATGACGCCGGTGCCCGCGGCGTCACCCAATTCGTAGGCGAGCCGGTTGCGGGTGGCGATCGAGCGGTGCCGGGTGGCCCGGGTGATGCGCTCGTGATTGGCGCCGATGCGCAGGTGATCCAGCAGAATGGTGCCGGTAGCGACGCCGAGCACGATCGCCTCTTCCGCGCTGGCCGGGCGGGCGACGAGGGTGTCTCGATGTGCGGTTTCGGCCTGACCGCGGTCCGCGATTCGGCGCGTCGTGCCCTCGGGAATATCGTGCGGCGAATCGATGCCGGTCGCCTCCGCCAAGTCTCGTGGATAGAAGCTGACCTCCCACGACCACGGCTCGTTATCGAGATACTGGACAACCGTCCTGGCCAATACCCAGGAATCCTCCGGCACACCGAGCCACTGCGCCACCTCCGGACTTGCCGGTTCCATTTTCGCGCTGAATTCCTTGGTTGGCTCGCGGTGTGCTGCGCGCGCGATCTCTTCGAAGATGTCATGGGGCGACTGCGGCCGATCCGGGCGAATATGGTCGGTGACAACCGATTCCAGCACTTCCTGGTTTCGCACGATAGTGCCACGGGAAGTAGCCGTGTAGACCAGATTCTCGGCGACGAGTACCTGAATAGCGTTGCGCGCGGTAGTGATCGAAACCTGCATCTGATCGGCCAGCTCGGTATGGCTGGGCAACCGATCGCCCGCATTCCACTTGCCTGCGCGGATCTCCTCGCGGAGGAGGTCTGCGATCCGGTGATACGTCGGACCGTCCGCCATCTTGCTCCTCGGTCAGTCGTGCAGGTAACGAAGTGTACTCTTCGTGACTCCCTACGGCCGGGTAACGCTTGACAGGTGCCTTCAGAGGTTTATTGTAATGAACGTCCTGATCCAGCAGGTGTTGTGCGGCGATGACGGCGAGGCAACGTGGCAGGTTCGGATTCATCTACGGTTGTGATGGCTCTTCCCGGCACATCGCGATGTGCCGATTCGACGGTGCAGTCCCTGACTCCCGGGCTGCTTCCGACCTCGGATCTACTCGTTCGCGCGTGCCGCGGTCACCGAGTTGTCGGTGGCCCGCTCCTCTGGTTCGCCCGTGACCTCGCGGTGCTGCACGAGAGACGACTCGTCGGTCGCGGTGGTTCGGTGTCGACCGACCAGGCGACGATTCTCGAAATCGAGCGTCGGAGAGTCGAATTGGTCATGGCCATCGACGATTGGGTGGCGCGCAGTGTGCCGCAGCATCGGCTCGGCGCGACGCTACACACCGAAACGGTCGGCTCGGTCATCGACCGGATCGCGGAATCGTCGGTGCGCGCCCACCACGCGTTGATGACACTGGACGCCCACGACGACCAGTTGCACAGCGCATGGCACCATCTCGCCGAATTGGCTGACGCCTACGACGATCTGGTGCGCGACATACTCGCGGGACGGCGGCGACTTCCGGAGTGGTGACGACCCGGGTTGACGAGGGGCCGTGGCAGTTCGTGACGGACCGGCCACGGCCCCTTGTCGATTCGGTGTGTCGGGCATCGATGGCTCAGCGGCGTCGGCTGTGCGGGGACAGACACCACCGCCCGTCCTCGGCCTGACGGACCAGGTCGCCGTAGGCGATTGCCAGTTCAGCCAGTCGCGTCCATGCCACATGCATATGTTCCCCGGACAGATCCTCGGTCATCATCAGGTGGAAGGCGCGATCGGCGCTGGCCGCGATGCGATCGATGGTGTCGCCGAGTTGGGCGTCGAGCAGATCGGCGGATCGACGCGGCAGGTGCTCGGTCGCCCAGCCATTGATATTGGCGACCAGTTCGGTTCGCAGACAGTCGATTACGGCGGTCGACTGCGGCCGCTCGCGCCGGGTGCGATGCAATCGGACCAGATCGTGCGACCACCGGCACACATGTCCGCGCACCTGCTGACCGCTCATTGCGCACAGTAATTCGCTGGTGCTCGGCAGTGCGGCGTCCGCGGTCGGGCGGACCAGCGTCGAACGGCTGCGGGACATCGGGTTACTACGGTGCGCGGGGGCGTTCACAGCGGTGCGGTGAGCTCGAGGTGGATACCGTCGGGATCGCTGAACGATAGGATCGCGATGCCGAATGCCTCGAGTCGAATGATCTCCCCGTGCTCGATTCCGGCCTCGGACAACCGGGTTTCGGTGCGAGCCAGATCGTCCACCGACGGCACACTGAAGCTGAGATGGTCCAGTCCGACGCGTTCGGAATCGAATCGGTCGGTCGGTGCGGCCACCGGGCGCAGGCCGAAAAGCATCCCGTTTGTCTGGAATACGACGCCGCCGTAGAGCTGGTCGGGATCGGTGCGCACCTGCGGATCATCCGGGCTGCCCGGTGATTCCGCGGCGATATGGAAGCCGAGCACATCCCGGTAGAACGCCTTGGACCGGTCGAGATCGGTCACGGTCAGGCGGACGTGGTGGATGCCGATGGTTTCGACGAGCGTCATGGGAACTCCGCAGGGCAGGACGGACAAGTAGTACGAAGACTAGGGCGCTTATTCCGCGGATCCGAGTGTCGGATACGACATATTCAGTACTGTTTCCGACATGGATGTTGCGGTCTTCGTGCAGGACGGCGTTGCCGATCTCGGACTCACCGCCGTACTGGAAACATTTGCCACCGCCAATGGGCTACGCGGTGAACTGGAGGCGGCACCCGAACCATGGCGGGTGCATATGGTGGCCCCCGGTGGGCAGGTGCTTACGGCGCACGGTTTCCTCGCGCAGACGACACCGATGGCCGAATTGCCCGATGACATCGGTCTGATGGTCGTCCCCGCCTCGCGCGTCCTGGATGCGGAGGGTTTGATCGGACTGGTCTCCGCGCCCGCGAATCGGCCGGTGCTGCAACTGATGACGCGCGCCTACGAATCCGGTGCACACCTCGCCGCGGCGTGCACCGGCACCTTCTACTTGGCCGAGGCGGGCGTGCTGGACGGTGCGGTGGCGACGACGAGCTGGTGGCTCGGCCCGGCCTTCCGGCGCCGGTATCCGCGCATCGACCTGGACGAGAGCCGGATCCTGTGCCGCGCGGACCGGCTCACGACCGCGGCGGCCACACTGTCGCATATCGACCTCGCCCTGTCACTGATCGCCGCGCAGAGTCCGACACTGGCCGAATTGACCTCCAGATACCTGGTAGTTGGCGATCGGCGCAATCAGCTCGACAGTGCGATTCCCGAGGTGGTCGCCCGCAACGACTCCCTGGTCGCCGCATTCGAGCGCTGGGTTCGCGACCACATCGGCGAACAGTTCCTGATCGCCGACGCGGCACAGCGGCTCGGCGTCACCGAACGCACCCTCCAACGCGCGACCCAGGCCGAAATCGGCATGTCACCACGAGATTTCGTGCACGAGGTGCGGCTGGAACGAGCCACCCAGCTACTGCGCACCACAACCCTGACCATCGAAGCGATAGCCGTCAAGGTCGGCTACCTGAACGCGGGCACCCTGCGCGGCCTGTTCCGCCGTCGCCGCGGCCGATCCATCGCCGAGGTGCGCGCGTCTCGATTGTCTTGGTGAAGTGCATGATTGCGGCCTTGGTGACCACCATGTAGCGAGTCTTACGAGTGACCCCGCCGCGGCCCGTCTCGCGATACCCGGCGCGGCTATCGACCTAAGATTCCGGCTCGGAGATTTTGCGGAGGACATGAATCTTCAGGCTTGGGTGCGTGGTCTGCAAAGCTTTCGTAATGCCTCGGAACAGTAGGCGCGGGACAACGGGAATTTCCGAGACCGGCAGTGATGAATCCGAGCAACCCGTAGGTTCGACGCGTACGCCTCACAATAAATGGCGCAGCAGGGGCTTTCGGGCCGAGCCGTGGAAGCGTGTGCGCTGCACCGCCGGTGCACCCGGCGTCCGTCGGTCCGGCGCTCAACATCCGCACATGGGGCGACCGCAACTCGGCCGTGCACGCCGAGGCGTTCATCGCCCGCCACTACGTGCGCGTCGAAGGGAGTCTCGAGAACTCGCCGCGCTGATGGCGCGGTAAATTCAACCCAGCCGGTCAGCCACCGTATCTGCGGTGGTCTATGCCGAATTCGTCGGCGACCGTCGCGGCGAGTTCGACGTAGGCGCGCTTGGTGGTCTTGTGCAGGCGGTGCAGATCGATTTCGGCGCCCTCGGACAGGTGCGAGTCGTACGGGATGATGTGCACGGCGCGGCAGCGCGACAGGAAGTATTCGCGCAGCTGCTGGATGCCCACATTCGGTGAACCCTCACGCGGCAGATTGATCACCACGACCGCATTGCGGACCAGGTGGTCATGGCCGTGCAGGGACAGCCAGTCGAGTGTCGCCGCGGCACTGCGCGCGCCGTCGATCGCGGCCGAGGAGATCAGCACCAGCGAATGCGCCAGGTCGAGCACACCGCCCATTGCCGAATGCATCAGTCCGGTACCGCAGTCGGTCAGGATGATGTTGTAGAACCGCTGCAGGATGCGGGCGACCGCGCGGTACTCCTCGTCGTTGAATGCCTCCGACGCTGCCGGATCCCGTTCGCTGGCAAGCACTTCCAGTCGGCTGGTGCCCTGCGAAGTATGTCTGCGCACATCCGAGTAGCGCTGGATCGCGGGATCGAGCAACAGATCGCGCACAGTCGAGCGGGTCTGCAACGGCACCCGCTGCGACAGCGTGCCGAAGTCCGGATTCGCGTCGACCGCGATCACCCGGTCACCCCGGATGGAGGCGAAGATCGACCCGAGACCCATTGTCGTCGTGGTCTTTCCGACACCGCCCTTGAGCGAGAGCACCGCGATCCGATAGTCACCGCGCACCGGCTGCCTGATTCGTGCGACCAGTTCCTGCAGCCGCAACTCCTCCGAGGACAACCCGGGATTGATCGCACCGCCCGATACGTGATGCACGGCCTTGCGCCACCCGCTACTCGGCGACTTCTTGGCCCGCCGCAACGGCACATCATCGAGTGAGGGCTGCGGTCCATGCGGATGCTGCGCACCCTGCTGATATGGCTGCGGCATTCCGCTCGGCTGCCCATACCCCGGCACGGCAGGTGGCTGCCCGTATCCGGCCTGTTGGCTCCCAACAGGTGGCTGGCTGTATCCGGCGTGTGCGTCTCCGGCGGGC
>NZ_JBEXLC010000004.1:136408-139826 GCF_040609795.1 Nocardia sp. NPDC004604 | reverse complement strand
GGGTTGGCTGTATCCGGCGTGTGCGTCTCCGGCGGGCGGTTGGCTGTATCCGGCGTGTGCGTCTCCGGCGGGCGGTTGGCTGTATCCGGCGTGTGCGTCTCCGGCGGGCGGTTGGCTGTATCCGGCGTGTGCATCCCCGGCGGGCGGTTGGCTGTATCCGGCGTGTGCATCCCCGGCGGGCGGTTGACCGTAACCGGCCTGTGCATCCCCGGCGGGCGGTTGGCGATACCCGGCCTGCGGATTCCCAACGGGTGCTTGCTGTCCCATCGGCGGCGGCGCATAACCCCGACCCTGCTGCCACTGGTCGGCAGGCGGCCCACCGGTCGGCGACTGCTGCCCCGACCGACCACGGGCCGCCGGATTCTGCCACTGCTCACCCTCGGGCGCCCGCCCGATCGACGGCTGTGCATACCCGGGCCCACCCTGCCAAGGCGCGCCGCCCGGCGCTTGTTGCCCCATCGGCGGCTGCTGATACCCAGTTCCATTGCGCCACAAATCATTCGGCTGATCGCCGCCCGGCGCATGCTGACCCGGCTGGACAAATCCGGCCGCGTCGCCGTGCTGCGCGTCCGCACCTGCGGCGGATTGCCCCGCATCGACAGCATTGCGACCTTGTTCGCCGGACCCATACGGACCCGATGCCTCGTCTGGCCCATCGGTCGGACGCCCGGCCTCTTCGGCGTCGGCTCCGCCCGCCGTACCAGCGTCGATTTCCGATGGCAACCGATGGCGCCCACCAGCGGCCATCGATCCACCCGCGGTCCCCGGCACGGGGTGCGCGGCCCAACCAGGCGCCGCCAACCCACGATCCCGCTTCGCCTGCCCCGAGTCCGGCTGTGCGGCAGTGCCATCGGGCCCGGTCGGCCCCGCAAGGTCGGCCCCAGGTCCGTGCGGTGCCGCCCCCGGCCACCCGAATTCGTCGGCCTGCGATCCCGGTCGGAACTCCGAGCCCACCGATCCAGGGCCGGGATGTATGGCTCGGTCCGGCCCCGCCGAACCGCGATCCGGTTGCCCCGGCACACCACCGGTGCCAGACGCTCTATGGAAATCGGTCGCCTGCGGCGCGAAAGGCGGCTGAGTGAAGTCGCTGCCACGTGCCTGTGGTGCGGACGCGGTTCCGTGAAGGTCGCCGCCGAGTGCCTGCGGTGTGGCAGGCGGGCGAGTGAAGTCGCCACTGGGTGCGTGCGGTGCGGACGCAGGTCCGTGGAAGTCGCTACCCGGTGCCTGTGGTGTCGCGGGCGGGCGAGTGAAGTCGCTGCCCGGTCCCTGTGGCCTGGAGCCAGGGTTGCGGAAGTCGGCGGGTGTCGGTGTCTGCCCGGTGATCGGAGCCGAATCGCGGGCGAGATCACCCGGTGTCGGTCCGTATTCCGATGAGGCGGGTGCGGCGGGAACCGGGGCCGTGGGTCGACCCGGGCGCCGAGTCGGATCGACGGTCGCGGGATCGAATATCGGTGTCGCACCGTGCGATTGCGCGCTATCGCCCGTCGCATCGGCAGCGGTGCCGTTCGCGGCGTGTTCCATGCCGGGGACCTGCGGCAGGTCCGGTCGACCTACTCGGCCTGCCTCGTTTGCCGCCGCCTCGGACGCCGAGCCGATACCTCCTGCGGCAGGTCCGGCCGACGAATCGGCGTCCGCCCCATGATGCACATCGGATTCCCCTGGCGGCGGCGGCAGTTCGGGCCGCTGCCCGGTCCGCGCAGCCGCCTGCTCGGAAGCAGACGGGCCCTCCGTCGACCGCTGCGGCGCAAGCCACGGCGGCGGCTCATCGCCACCATGCGAAACCGGCGCCTGAGACTCGTCGTTTTGCGACGGCGCGCTATCGGATGAATGTGGGCCTACAGGGTGCGCTTCGTCGTGCCGTGACGGCGGGCCGTCGGTGTGACGGGCAGCCGGTGGGCGTGGATCGTCGATTCGCTGTGGCGGGCCGTCGGTTCCGCGTGAAGCGGGCGAGTGCGGGTCATCGAGTCGCGCTGGCGGAGCGAGACGGCCACCGCCCGAATCCTGTTCGGCAGCAGGTGTCGACTCCAGTTCCGGGGTAGCCGCCGGGGTCCGCGGGCCCATACCGGAGGCTTCAGCCCCTGGTTGCGGCTGCTCGGTGCGCGGAGTCTCGAGCCATGGCGGAGGCCCGTCGAGATCCTCGGTCGCCGACGTTGCGGGCCGCTCGCCAGTCGTTGGCGCAGTGGAGGGTTCGCCGGTTGTCGGCAAGCCAGGCTGTTCGCTGGTCGTTGGTACGCCGGAGTGTTCGCCGGTTGTCGGGAAGTTCGGGTGGTCACCTGGCGTCGGTATTGCGGGGCGTTCGCCGGTCGTTGAGTGTTCGCCGGTTGTCGGCCCGGTGGGGTGTTCGCCGGTTGTCGGCATACCGGGACGTTCACCGGTTGTCGGGAAGTTCGGGTGGTCACCTGGCGTCGGTATTGCGGGGCGTTCGCCGGTCGTTGGGTGTTCGCCGGTTGTCGGCCCGGTGGGATGCTCGCCGGTTGTCGGCATGTCGGGGCGTTCGCCCGTTGTCGGCATCGCGGGGTGCCCGCCGGTTGTCGGGATGCCGGGGTGCTCGCTGGTGGTCAGCGCGCTGGGGCCTTCGCTGGTGGTCGGTGCTCCAGGGAGTGCACCGGTCGGCGCAGGCGATGTGGCAGGCGAATGTGGTTGTGCGGAAGCCTGATTTGGTGGCGGCGGCAGGTCGGGGCGTTGCGACTGGTAGCGCACCGTCGCCTCGATGGATGCGGGCGGTTCGGCGGTGGCCGGTTGGATAGCGCCCGGCTGCTGGACAGCCGCAGGTTGTTGGGCGGGCGGTTGCGCATCGCCCCATTGTTGGGGC
Organism: Nocardia sp. NPDC004604; assembly: GCF_040609795.1. Classification (NCBI taxonomy): domain Bacteria; kingdom Bacillati; phylum Actinomycetota; class Actinomycetes; order Mycobacteriales; family Nocardiaceae; genus Nocardia; species Nocardia sp. NPDC004604. The sequence continues at coordinate 137,014 of NZ_JBEXLC010000004.1, read as the reverse complement.
GCGCTTGGGTAGTCGGCCGCGCCTGGATACTGCGAGCCACCTCGTAGCTGGGAAGCGCCTGGATGATCGGTGGCGCCCGGCTGCTGGTCAGCTCCAAGTTGTTGGGCCGCAGGCGGTTGTGTGGCACCTCGCTGTTGGGTGGTACCCCGCTGTGCGGGGCCACCTGGGTGCTGGGTGTCGTCTGGGTGTTGGGTCGCGCCCGGCTGTTGGGTGGCTGCGGGATTCAGCGGGGTTACCAGCGGTTGCGAAGGGGATGTCGGGGGCCTGCTGCTGCCGAGGGGATCGAAGCCAGCGGAGGGTTGGCGCGGGTTGCGGGTCGGAAGTGATTGGCCGCCTTGCCATGCGTTGGCCGGGTGCGACGAACCCTGCGCGGGTGTGTCCGGACGTACGTGTGGGCCGGAGTCGTGGCGCGCATCGGGTTGCGGTGGGCCCGGCCGGTATGGGGCGCCGAGCTCTGGGCCGTGCTGTGCCGCGGGGCCACCGTGCGGCGCGGTTCCGTGAAAGCCGTCGGGTCCGCGCTGCTGTTCGGGCCCGCGGTGAGCGTCCGGTCCTGAGTAGGCATCTGGTCCGCGCTGCTGTTCCGGTCCGCGATAGGCCTCCGGTCCG